>NC_014750.1 GCF_000183425.1 Marivirga tractuosa DSM 4126 | reverse complement strand
TTAATGCATTTAACACATCTTGCTTCCTCTCTCTACAAAGCTACTGCTAAATGAATTGCCATGCAAGGAAATTTGCAAGCTTTGTGAGAGCCGTTGAACAAACAGGATGCTCGCTATGGAATGCCACCATTGCGAACACTCCTTTTTCCCTCAACCTCTTAAATGCCCCTTAACTCCGCACCTTCGGGACGGGCAAGGTCAGGCAAGAAAAAATACTACCCAAAGGGTGGAGATTTTTTTGAAGACTGCCGAAGGGAAACCTTGACTGGCTCCCGAATGGTCGGAATTAACTTTGCATTTTCAGGGGTGAGGAAAATACATTACCTTTGAAGCTTATCTTACCGAAGTCAAGCTCTTGACTTTGCTAAGGTTTTGGTTGAAATGAGCCATCGGGAGGGGTCCTGATGGCTTCCTTTTTTATATACACCTTTAGCATATATAAACCGCGCGCAATTTTCCTTTTCTAAATGGTGGCACTTCGTTGCCCATTTCTTTTTTTCCCTTTTGTTTTTGTTTTGGTTTGCACCCTGATTTAATGGACTGCACTCGTTCCTATTTCATCATCTTGAATGAAATTTTTAGACGTTTTTTAATTCGTTTTTCATAGCATAACTAAATAGTAGTATTTACTAAATAGTTACTATAAGGAGTAAAACTAATTAAAGGGAGGTTTGTGGCGTGAGTTAAAGGGAGTGGAGTGGCGTGAAGTAATTATTTAAAGGGAGGTTTGTGGCTCTTATATTGAGTTTGTTTTTTAAACTACTTTTATTATGTTTGTGCATGGCTCATAAAGACAAAAGAAGTCCGCAAATTTCCATCCCGATGGAATACCCTGAAAAGGAGTTGAAGGAGATTGCTAAGCAACACTGGAACATTACGTTTGCTAAACAGAAGAAAGTTTCTGTGGTGGCAAAACGGATAATGGATAATGTTTTAGGTCAAATTCATGATAATGATCTTACTTTAAAGCCCTTTTATCAAATGCACGTTTCAGAAGTGGTTAATTACTCTGATAGTGGAAGTGCTTATGATATAACGAGGAAAGCTTTTACAGATTTGGCAAGTACTTCTTGGCTCATTCAAGACTTAGAAAAAAAATATTTTGCCCCTCGTCATTTGCTTGACACTACAAAAACAGAGGTTAAGGATGGTTTTGAAACAGCATATAAAGACGGAATGATCACTATAGCAATCAATCCAGTTTTAGAGCCATATTTCGTGCAAGTTGCTCATTATACTCGATATGAGAGGGGTCAATTAAAGAATTTTACTTCATGGTATTCTGTGCGTATCTGGGAGATTCTTTCAGGATTTGAGGATATATTACAGAAGGGGGAAAAATGGTATGTTTCGCTTGAAGAATTAAGGGGTTGGATGGACTGTGAGAAGAAATACAAAAACAATACAAAGGATCTGCTTTATAATATTTTCAAAGAGCCTTTGATTGAATTGAAAGGCACAAAACTTGAATTTGACTATGATAAAGTTTATGCCAAAGGGGTTAAAGGGAGGCCGCCTATAATTGGTTTAGAATTCTATTTAGTCAATCCACAAGGGTTGAAACCTGCTTCTAAAATACTCGAGGAATGGATTGAAAAGACCCCTGAACAAGATAGGGAAAAGAAAAGACGGTGCATTGAAAAGGGGCGTGAATGGAAAATATCAGATGAAAATCTAGTAAAGTGCTTGCCTATCATTAAAGAAGCAGGCGCATGGAAGCTATATAAGCAATTTTCTGAAAAGGATAATGCAAGAGGTACGGAAAAGAAAATACAAGATAAAAAGGCTTTTTGCAATAGTGCTATGTTGATTGCTGCTGGCTTAAAGAAACCAAAATAAGAAGGAAATGACCGAGAAAAAAAGAAAAGAACTAGAAGCATTATCATTTCAAGATTTGGAATATCTAAGTGAAAAAGGATTAAAGATTTGGGATAGGCTTACTGATGCTTATACGCACATTGGTTTGATAAGCTCTGATCCTGGATCTTCTAATCCAGAGACTGATTATTATTTTGCAATGCATCAGGATGCAGATAATATTTTGCGTGAAAAAGTAGAAAAGATATTCGGTGAGGTTCCTAGAACAGAAAAGACGATTTATGAAAGTCAGAAGCTTTGGGATTACTTAGACGAAAAAGACAAAAGGGAAAAATGAGGGCTAAAAGGGTAAATATTGACGGTCATGATTTCGCTGAGGTAAGCCAAGTCGAACGTCCTGAGCTGTTCAGGGAATGGATCAAGGGGCAAAACGTTCCCGATATCGCAGACTTTGACGGGATATACTGGCACGACTATTTGCGCTATCTGGATTATCTTAAATGGAAAGAAAAACAATGCTGAACTAAAGTCTAATAAAAACGCTTAAATTTGAACTATGCAAACATTCAGAATAGTCCTACATCCCGAGATTGAGGGAGGATATACCGTTACTGTTCCTTCCTTGTCTGGCTGTATCACTTGGGGGAAAGATGTCCAAGAAGCAAGGGCAATGGCTAAGGAAGCTATTGAACTTTATCTCGAGGATCTGCAAGCTTCGGGAGAGCCAATTCCTGACGATAGTCAAAGTCTAGAACTCTCATTAACAGTCGCTTAAAAATTGTCTTCTGAATACTGATCGGCTTTTTCAAGCTTTGACAGTATTTATTAAGAAACACTGTTATGAAAGCAAAAGACTTAATCAAGGAACTTCAAAAAAACGGCTTTGAACTTGCTAGAAGCAAAGGGAGCCATCATATTTTCAAACATTCTGACGGAAGGCGCACAACTGTTCCTTTGCATGGTGGGGATATGCCTACAGGTACTTACAAAGCGATTATCAAACAATCTGGTATTCCAGACCCTGAAAAACAAAAGGGAAAGAAAAAGGGAAAATAACATCCCCTCTATTTCTGTTCTTTAAATTTATCGCTTTCAAGTTCTTTCTCAATTAATGACTTCATAGCTATTAAAGCCTTTTTTTGGCTTTCAATGAGTGTTGTATTATCATCGCTGTGCCATCGTGGCTCTTGGTCGTAATCGTATGCTAATCTTCTGTAATGCTCCCATACTTCATATAGGGTAAGCTCAACGGATACTCTTTCTTTCGTTCTTGTTCCTTGCATTTCTATAGTTAATTTGATTGTTTTTGGTTTAATGATTTTTCTTCCTCTTCAAGCTGTTTCTTTCTAGCTTCGATTTCGGATCTTTTGGCTCTTGCTTCCTGTGTGCTGTCGACAATGAAATTTATCCTGTCAGCATGTGTTTTGTAAAGGCTGTCAATTTCGCTCATTGTGTAGGCACTGTACTTGTAAAAATAGTATTTTGTGGCTGATTCCTCGTATCTGTCCGCCTTTTGGTAATAGCTGTAAAAACCAATTCCTAAGCCTATTACGGCAATCCAAAGAAACAATTTGACGGCTACCCCGAATTTCCAAAAGGTGGCTTTCAAATCGGGAAAAAGCCATTGCATGTGTCGGGCTGACCTTTCTAGCTTATCCATTTTATCGTTTAAGGCTTCAAATTTCGATTCTAAGCTACTCAAATCAATTTCGGGTGCATTGTTAGCGTTTTCAATTGAAAGTCTTTCTAAAGCCTTTATTTGGCGTGAAATAGTTTCTAAATCTGCGCTGTGGTCTTTCGGTTCTTTCTTCCCTTTCAGTTGCTTCTCCAACTTCTCTAAGCTGTCTGCAATGGCTTCCAGTTGTATTTCTATGGTATTACTCATCGGCTCATTCCTTTTGATTGGTCAATACTTCGTTTTGTACTAATATTCTTGGATTTATCCTGTTGTTTCTGCTTGGTTTTTTCTCGCTCTTTGTGTTCCTCAATGTGCCTTAAAAGCTTAGTGTAACTTAGGTTTCGGTCTATTTCAGAAGCCTTGAATATGATTCCTTTATCTTCCATTTTGTAGCTTACACCGCTTATTTTCCCTGTTTTCGCTTGGTTGTATTGGACTGTATAGCCCAACTTTTCAACGCCTTTCATGATGCCGGCTAAATCCTTCCCCTGGTCGATGCCCTGGTATATGGTTTTCTTGATGGCTTCTTTGCGTTGGTTGCCTTGCTCTTTGGCGTTCGTCAATCCGTGTTTCTTAGCTATTTTTTCGCATCTGTCAACTGTCTTTCGTTTGCTGTGGCTGTCGGATATGGCTTTGCCTTCATAGTTGACCCGATTGGCGACAATGTGTAAATGTTGGTGCTTGCTGTCGTTGTGCTTTACAACCATGTATTGCGTATTTTCAAGCCCCATTTCCTGCATAAATTCGCTTGCAATTTCTTTCATTTCTTCATTGCTCATGTTGTCTCCTTCAGCAAAGGAAATAGAGCTGTGCCAAACCGCTTTTCCTAGTGTTGGCAATTGTTTTCGCATCATGTTGAAATCCTCAATAGCCGTTTTTTTGTCATGGTCGCAAACTCCATCGACTGCGAGGATCTCCGCTTCCTTCTTTTCGTCCAGAAGGTATTCTATCAGTCCTCCGAAGCTTCTGCCTGTGCCTGTCTTTCCTATCATTTTAGCTTGCTTAAAAGTTCTCGTATCTGCTCCAAGTCTTGCAGGGAGGAAAGCTTTAGCCTTTCCCCTGCGTTCACGCTGTGCGCTATTTGGTTGAGGTTGTTTGCCATCCCTGCAAGCTTGCGGAGCTCGTCCACTCGCTCGGGGCTGTAAACTTTCGGCAAGGGCTTTGCCATTGCTGACCGTAGGCAATAGTCGGAAAGGCTCAAGTTTGACCTTTCGGCTTTGCTCTTGATTGCCCGATATTCTGCTGATGTGCAGTTAAGGGTAATTCGCTTTTTCTTCTGGACTGCCACTCGTGGCCGTCCGCCTTTGTTGTTCTCTTTTTCCATAGCACAAACTTTGTTCTGGGCTACCCTTTTGCAACCGAAGGGCGCAAAACAAGATGGTTGAATGCGTATTAAAAATCACTCCTTTAGGAGGGTTTT